>NZ_PKOI01000040.1:0-5531 GCF_002870055.1 Herbaspirillum sp. BH-1
ATCGCAAAAAAGTAGTTGACGCGATGAACTAACTGCTACATAATCTCGTTTCTCTGCTGCTGACGAACACAACGATTCGCAGCGATGCAAACAGCGCCAGGCGCGTTTGATGCAGATGATCTTTAAAAATTAACAGCCGATAAGCGTGGGCGTTTAATGAAGTGCGACAGAACTTCGGTTCTGGAAACTTTAAATATTAAATGCTCACAAGAAATATAGGTAAGATCGCAAGAAATTACCTGTCAGTATTTTGAGAGAGCGATGCCCTTCGGGGTAGCCAGAAATGGCACAAAACAGAGATTAAACTAAAGAGTTTGATCCTGGCTCAGATTGAACGCTGGCGGCATGCCTTACACATGCAAGTCGAACGGCAGCATAGGAGCTTGCTCCTGATGGCGAGTGGCGAACGGGTGAGTAATATATCGGAACGTGCCCTAGAGTGGGGGATAACTAGTCGAAAGACTAGCTAATACCGCATACGATCTACGGATGAAAGTGGGGGATCGCAAGACCTCATGCTCCTGGAGCGGCCGATATCTGATTAGCTAGTTGGTGGGGTAAAAGCTCACCAAGGCGACGATCAGTAGCTGGTCTGAGAGGACGACCAGCCACACTGGGACTGAGACACGGCCCAGACTCCTACGGGAGGCAGCAGTGGGGAATTTTGGACAATGGGGGCAACCCTGATCCAGCAATGCCGCGTGAGTGAAGAAGGCCTTCGGGTTGTAAAGCTCTTTTGTCAGGGAAGAAACGGTTCTGGATAATACCTGGAGCTAATGACGGTACCTGAAGAATAAGCACCGGCTAACTACGTGCCAGCAGCCGCGGTAATACGTAGGGTGCAAGCGTTAATCGGAATTACTGGGCGTAAAGCGTGCGCAGGCGGTTGTGTAAGTCAGATGTGAAATCCCCGGGCTCAACCTGGGAATTGCATTTGAGACTGCACGGCTAGAGTGTGTCAGAGGGGGGTAGAATTCCACGTGTAGCAGTGAAATGCGTAGATATGTGGAGGAATACCGATGGCGAAGGCAGCCCCCTGGGATAACACTGACGCTCATGCACGAAAGCGTGGGGAGCAAACAGGATTAGATACCCTGGTAGTCCACGCCCTAAACGATGTCTACTAGTTGTCGGGTCTTAATTGACTTGGTAACGCAGCTAACGCGTGAAGTAGACCGCCTGGGGAGTACGGTCGCAAGATTAAAACTCAAAGGAATTGACGGGGACCCGCACAAGCGGTGGATGATGTGGATTAATTCGATGCAACGCGAAAAACCTTACCTACCCTTGACATGGATGGAATCCTGAAGAGATTTGGGAGTGCTCGAAAGAGAACCATCACACAGGTGCTGCATGGCTGTCGTCAGCTCGTGTCGTGAGATGTTGGGTTAAGTCCCGCAACGAGCGCAACCCTTGTCATTAGTTGCTACGAAAGGGCACTCTAATGAGACTGCCGGTGACAAACCGGAGGAAGGTGGGGATGACGTCAAGTCCTCATGGCCCTTATGGGTAGGGCTTCACACGTCATACAATGGTACATACAGAGGGCCGCCAACCCGCGAGGGGGAGCTAATCCCAGAAAGTGTATCGTAGTCCGGATTGGAGTCTGCAACTCGACTCCATGAAGTTGGAATCGCTAGTAATCGCGGATCAGCATGTCGCGGTGAATACGTTCCCGGGTCTTGTACACACCGCCCGTCACACCATGGGAGCGGGTTTTACCAGAAGTGGGTAGCCTAACCGTAAGGAGGGCGCTCACCACGGTAGGATTCGTGACTGGGGTGAAGTCGTAACAAGGTAGCCGTATCGGAAGGTGCGGCTGGATCACCTCCTTTCTAGAGTGCGCACGAAGTTAAGCGTCCACACTTATCGGCTGTAAATTAAGAACAGTTATTTGGTGAAGCACGGTCAACTGGCACAACGCCACTGACTGGCTACTGATACTGATCCAAGCGGGTCTGTAGCTCAGCTGGTTAGAGCACCGTGTTGATAACGCGGGGGTCGTTGGTTCGAGCCCAACCAGACCCACCAAGGTTTCGGGGGTTTAGCTCAGCTGGGAGAGCACCTGCTTTGCAAGCAGGGGGTCGTCGGTTCGATCCCGTCAACCTCCACCAGAAATATCAAACCTAAGTCAGCGTCCAAAGCGAGACGTTGTGATTTAGGTTTGGTCTTTTACGATCAATGGCTGTTTTTGTTCTTTAACAATCTGGAAGAAGTAAAGATTCATTTAAACGATCGCCAGGACTTCGGTTCTTGCGAAAGTAAAAATGGGTGTGATTGTATCAATCAAAGTATTACGAAGTGATCTTAGCAATTAGAAGACTTACTTTGGAATACGGCAAACGCTAAAACTCAACGCTTCATATAACGCTCTTGCAAAAGAGGCTAACGTTATAGGAACAAGCGAATAAGTGCACATGGTGGATGCCTTGGCGATTACAGGCGATGAAGGACGTAGTAGCTTGCGATAAGCTGCGGGGAGCTGGCAAACAAGCTTTGATCCGCAGATTTCCGAATGGGGAAACCCGGCCGTAAGGTCATCGTTATCTGAATACATAGGGTAACGAAGCGAACGTGGCGAACTGAAACATCTAAGTAGCTACAGGAAAAGAAATCAACCGAGATTCCCAAAGTAGTGGCGAGCGAAATGGGATCAGCCTGCAAGATTTAGCATCAACGATAGCAAAACGGAATGGAAAGTCCGGCCATAGTGGGTGATAGCCCCGTATGCGAAATCGATGGTGTGGAACTAGGCTTGCGACAAGTAGGGCGGGACACGTGAAATCCTGTCTGAACATGGGGGGACCATCCTCCAAGGCTAAATACTCGTAATCGACCGATAGTGAACCAGTACCGTGAGGGAAAGGCGAAAAGAACCCCGGAAGGGGAGTGAAATAGATCCTGAAACCGTGTGCATACAAACAGTAGGAGCCCTGTAAGGGGTGACTGCGTACCTTTTGTATAATGGGTCAGCGACTTACATTCAGTGGCAAGCTTAACCGAATAGGGAAGGCGTAGAGAAATCGAGTCCGAATAGGGCGTTCAGTCGCTGGGTGTAGACCCGAAACCAAGTGATCTATCCATGGCCAGGTTGAAGGTGCGGTAACACGCACTGGAGGACCGAACCCACTAATGTTGAAAAATTAGGGGATGAGCTGTGGATAGGGGTGAAAGGCTAAACAAACTTGGAAATAGCTGGTTCTCTCCGAAAACTATTTAGGTAGTGCCTCAAGTATCACCATCGGGGGTAGAGCACTGTTATGGCTAGGGGGTCATCGCGACTTACCAAACCATTGCAAACTCCGAATACCGATGAGTGCGAGCTTGGGAGACAGACGCCGGGTGCTAACGTCCGACGTCAAGAGGGAAACAACCCAGACCGCCAGCTAAGGTCCCAAAGATTGGCTAAGTGGAAAACGAAGTGGGAAGGCTAAAACAGTCAGGAGGTTGGCTTAGAAGCAGCCATCCTTTAAAGAAAGCGTAATAGCTCACTGATCGAGTCGTCCTGCGCGGAAGATGTAACGGGGCTAAGCCAGTCACCGAAGCTGCGGATATCCGTAAGGATATGGTAGGAGAGCGTTCTGTAAGCCTGTGAAGGTGTCTTGTAAAGGATGCTGGAGGTATCAGAAGTGCGAATGCTGACATGAGTAGCGATAATGCGGGTGAAAAGCCCGCACGCCGTAAGCCCAAGGTTTCCTGTTCAACGTTCATCGGAGCAGGGTGAGTCGGCCCCTAAGGCGAGGCAGAGATGCGTAGCTGATGGGAAGCAGGTTAATATTCCTGCACCGTCGTTAGATGCGATGGGGGGACGGATCGCGGAAGGTTGTCCGGGTGTTGGAAGTCCCGGTTCTTGTATCGAAGAAGGCTGTTAGGCAAATCCGGCAGCGTAATTCAAGGGTATGAGACGAGCGAACTTGTTCGCGAAGCAATCGGAAGTGGTTCCAAGAAAAGCCTCTAAGCTTCAGTCTAACGAGACCGTACCGCAAACCGACACAGGTGGGCGAGATGAGTATTCTAAGGCGCTTGAGAGAACTCGGGAGAAGGAACTCGGCAAATTGGTACCGTAACTTCGGGATAAGGTACGCCCAAGTAGTTTGACTGGCCTGCGCCAGAAGGACAAAAGGGTTGCAATAAAATGGTGGCTGCGACTGTTTAATAAAAACACAGCACTCTGCAAACACGAAAGTGGACGTATAGGGTGTGACGCCTGCCCGGTGCTGGAAGATTAAATGATGGGGTGCAAGCTCTTGATTGAAGTCCCAGTAAACGGCGGCCGTAACTATAACGGTCCTAAGGTAGCGAAATTCCTTGTCGGGTAAGTTCCGACCTGCACGAATGGCGTAACGATGGCCACACTGTCTCCTCCCGAGACTCAGCGAAGTTGAAATGTTTGTGATGATGCAATCTACCCGCGGCTAGACGGAAAGACCCCATGAACCTTTACTGTAGCTTTGCATTGGACTTTGAACCAATCTGTGTAGGATAGGTGGGAGGCTTTGAAGTAGGGACGCTAGTCTCTATGGAGCCAACCTTGAAATACCACCCTGGTTTGTTTGAGGTTCTAACCTTGGTCCGTTATCCGGATCGGGGACAGTGCATGGTAGGCAGTTTGACTGGGGCGGTCTCCTCCCAAAGTGTAACGGAGGAGTTCGAAGGTACGCTAGGTACGGTCGGACATCGTGCTAATAGTGCAATGGCATAAGCGTGCTTAACTGCGAGACTGACAAGTCGAGCAGGTACGAAAGTAGGACATAGTGATCCGGTGGTTCTGTATGGAAGGGCCATCGCTCAACGGATAAAAGGTACTCTGGGGATAACAGGCTGATTCCTCCCAAGAGTTCATATCGACGGGGGAGTTTGGCACCTCGATGTCGGCTCATCACATCCTGGGGCTGTAGCCGGTCCCAAGGGTATGGCTGTTCGCCATTTAAAGTGGTACGTGAGCTGGGTTTAAAACGTCGTGAGACAGTTTGGTCCCTATCTGCCGTGGGCGTTGGAAGTTTGAAGGGGGCTGCTCCTAGTACGAGAGGACCGGAGTGGACGAACCTCTGGTGTATCGGTTGTCACGCCAGTGGCATTGCCGAGTAGCTAAGTTCGGAAGAGATAACCGCTGAAAGCATCTAAGCGGGAAACTCGCCTTGAGATGAGACTTCCCGGGAACTAGATTCCCCTAAAGGGTCGTTCGAGACCAGGACGTTGATAGGTCAGGTGTGGAAGCGCAGTAATGCGTTAAGCTAACTGATACTAATTGCCCGTGCGGCTTGTTCCTATAACATTAGCTCTGTTATAGACGAGTTGAGCATATATTGTGTTTGCCCTAGTGCATCACACCCCAGAATCTAATTACTTCTTCCAGTTTGAGTTGCTTGCTGCTCCGTTCGAGAGCAAGGAACTATACAAGTTATGCCTGATGACTATAGCAAGTTGGTACCACCCCTTCCCATCCCGAACAGGACCGTGAAACGACTTCGCGCCGATGATAGTGCTGCAACCAGTGTGAAAGTAGGTCATCGTCAGGCTTGTTACTCCCA
>NZ_PKOI01000041.1:0-5005 GCF_002870055.1 Herbaspirillum sp. BH-1
GTATTCCTCCCCCCGCATTTCCTCCCCTCTCCGGATCACTGGCAGGTGCCCTCGCGCGCGGCTGCGGTCATGTCCTTTTTTCATCTTCCGGGCGGCCTCGCAAACCGCACGCGAGGGGTCCTTCCACGACCCGCCGGCATCCGCCGCGATCCCTTTACCGGCGCGGCTTGACGCCGGATCGGGGCGGCTCGTTGTTTCCTGGTTATTTCATCCGGAAATCTGCCAAAAAATACTTGCATGGCCGTGCAAAGAGCACCACTATTAGCGGTGCGTAAATTGACGCATTCATCTCATTCTTGTGAGGAGTCTTTCAGATGGCCACAGCAAAAAAAGCAGCAGCCGCAGTAAAGAAGCCAGCAGCAAAACCCGCCGCCAAGCCGGCAGCAAAACCGGCAGCTAAGCCTGCCGCGAAAGCCGCAGCACCGAAGGCAGCGCCAAAGGCAGCGGCCAAACCCGCCGCCAAGCCGGCAGCCAAGGCAGCTCCGAAAGCCGCACCCAAGGCAGCCCCCAAGAAAGCCGCAGCAAAACCGGCTGCCAAGCCCGCCGCCAAGAAGCCCGCAGCAAAACGTACTCCCAACGCCGCCTTCATGAAGCCGCTGACGCCGTCGGCAGCACTGGGCGAAGTGGTCGGCGCCAAGCCGCTGCCACGCACCGAAGTGACCAAGAAGGTGTGGGAATACATCAAGAAGAACAAGCTGCAGAACGCCGAGAACAAGCGCAACATCGATGCTGATGACAAGCTCAAGGCGATCTTCGGTGGCAAGAAGCAAGTCACGATGTTCGAAATGACCAAGCTGATCTCGGCTCACCTGAGCTGATCGACGCCCGCGGTTTGCAAGCGACTTGCAAACAAAAACGCCCGCAGAAATCATGCGGGCGTTTTTGTTTCTGGATGTGTCAGAACGGCCCACTTCCACGCAGCGCGGTCGCAGGCAGGCTTGGCAGACGGCGATCCGCTTCGGACAATCTCAACGCTTCCGCTTTTCCGACGCCCGTTGGCGGGCTTTTCTGATGGCAGTCACCGTAGCGATCCCATAGGATGCATGTTCTGCACCGGTGCGCGTGGCAAGGACCTCTTGCTGACCTATTGCTCACTCTCACCTCCCATCCCGCAGAACTGAACAAGCAACGCCGGGTCTATCAATATGCCATCCACTGATGAGCGTGGAAGCTCATTACCAAGAGAAAGGAAATGACCATGCCAAACCACACCCATAGCCTGCGTCACCAGGTCCTGCGCTCGGCCAGCGCACTCGTGATCGGCCTGGCCGCCCTGGGCGGCGCCTCGCACGTATTGGCTGCCGGCAAGGCAGGCAATACGGAGTATCAGCAACAGATCGCTGCCTGCAAGAACGGTAGCTCCACCGAAGACCGTGCGACCTGCCTGCGTGAAGCGGGCGCTGCGCAACAGGCGGCCGCACGCGGCACACTGACGGATCCCGGCGCGACCCAGTTGAAGGAAAACGCACTGCGCCGCTGCGAAGGCCTGCCGCAGTCCGATCGCATCGATTGCGAAAAGCGCGTCAATGGCCAGGGTCGTACCGATGGTAGCGTTGCCGACGGCGGCATCCTGCGCGAGACGGTGACCATCGTTCCGGCGAAGTAAGACGGCACAGCGGCTTCGGCTGCGACCAAAACAAAGGCGGACGCCATGGCGTCCGCCTTTTTCATTGCCGCGTCACACCGCAGCAGCAGGGTGGCTCAAGCTGCCAGCTTGCCCTGGATGAAGGCCAGCGCCTCAGCCAGCGGGACCTGGGTGGCTTCGCTGTCGCGACGGCCCTGGTATTCGATGTTGCCATCCTTGAGGCCACGATCACCGACGACGATACGATGTGGCACGCCGATCAGTTCCCAGTCGGCGAACATCGCGCCGGGGCGTTCGCCACGGTCATCCAGCACCACATCCACGCCTGCCTCGGTCAATTGCGCATACAGCTTGTCGATCTCGGTCTTGACGGCTTCGCTGCGGTCATAACCCATCGGGCAGAGCACGACCTCGAACGGTGCAATCGAAGTCGGCCAGATGATGCCACGCTCGTCGAAATTCTGTTCGATGGCCGCGCCCAGGATGCGGGTCACGCCGATGCCGTAGCAACCCATCACCAGCGGTTGCGGCTTGCCGGCCTCATCCAGATAGGTCGCCTTCATCGCCTCGGAATAGGTCGTACCCAACTGGAACACGTGGCCCACTTCGATGCCGCGCTGGATCGCCAGCACACCCTGGCCATCCGGCGAGGCGTCGCCTTCGACCACGTTGCGGATATCGGCCACCACCGGTTCGGGCAAGTCACGGCCCCAGTTGGCGCCGGTGTAGTGGAAATCAGCCTCGTTGGCGCCGCAGACGAAGTCGGCCATGTTGGCCACGGTGCGGTCGGCCACGACCTTGACCGGCTTCTTGGTACCGATCGGGCCCAGATAGCCCGGGGGCGTGCCGAACCATTCGACGATCTCGGCTTCGTTGGCGAAACGATAGGTGGCCAGACCGGGGATCTTGCTGGCCTTCACTTCGTTGAGCTCGTGGTCGCCACGCAGCAGCAGCAGCCAGATTTCCTTCTTGGCAGGATCATCGTTGTCCACGGCCAGGACGATGGACTTGACCGTGCGCGCCAGCGGCAGGCCCAGCAACTCGGCCACCGCCTCGCACTTGGACTTGCCGGGTGTGGCGGTCTTTTCCAGCGCCTGGGTAGCGGCGCCACGGGCGCTGTCCACCGGCAGGGCTTCGGCCGCTTCCATGTTGGCGGCGTAGTCGGAGGTGGGGCAATAGACCAGTGCGTCTTCGCCGGTGGCGGCGATCACGTGGAACTCATGCGAGCCGGAACCACCGATGGCACCGTTGTCGGCCGCCACCGCGCGGAACTGCAGTCCGAAACGGGTGAAGATGCGCACGTATGCGTCATACATGGCCTGGTAGGACTTCTTCAGGCCGTCGATGTCGCGGTCGAAGGAGTAGGCATCCTTCATCGTGAATTCGCGACCGCGCATCAGGCCGAAACGCGGGCGACGCTCGTCGCGGAACTTGGTCTGGATGTGATAGAAGTTCACCGGCAGCTGCTTGTAGCTGCGCAGTTCGGAGCGCGCCACGTCGGTGACCACTTCCTCGGAGGTCGGCTGGATGGCGAAGTCGCGACCATGGCGATCCTTCACGCGCATGAGCTCGGCGCCCATCTTGTTCCAGCGCCCGGTCTCCTGCCACAGCTCGGCCGGCTGCACCACCGGCATCAATAGCTCGACGGCGCCGGCACGGTTCATTTCCTCGCGCACGATGGCTTCGACCTTGCGGATCACGCGCAACCCCATCGGCATGTAGGTATAGATGCCGGCACCCAGACGCTTGATCATCCCGGCCCGCATCATCAGCTTGTGGCTGACGATTTCAGCGTCGGAAGGGGCTTCTTTCAGGGTGGAAATAAAAAAACGTGAGGCGCGCATGACGGTCGGTTCTTTTTAAAAAGAGGAGGGTTATAATCGTTCTAATTTTAAAGGATTAGCTGGCTGATGCGCCCTTTCTTTGCAGATTTGCTCCTAGTTTCAATGACATCCGTGCATCGATGTGATTGCTCCTGACCCGCCTGGCGCGCTGATTTCCATCGGCGCGCCCGCAGTCGCATGAGCCTGCCCGAAAGGCACTTCCAGCCGCAGAAAGTTTGAGGATCACCATGCTGGATCGAGAAGGCTTCCGCCCGAACGTCGGCATCATCCTGCTCAACGCCAATAACGAGGTGTGGTGGGGCAAGCGCGTACGCGAGCACTCCTGGCAATTCCCGCAAGGCGGCATCAAGCACGGCGAGACCCCCGAACAGGCGATGTTTAGGGAACTGGAAGAGGAAATCGGCCTGCGGGCCGAGCACGTCAAGATCATCGGTCGCACCCGTGACTGGCTGCGCTACGAAGTCCCCGACCATTTCATCAAGCGCGAAGTGCGCGGCCATTATCGCGGCCAGAAGCAGATCTGGTTCCTGCTGCGCATGGTCGGGCGCGATTGCGACGTCAACCTGCGCGGCACCTCGCATCCCGAGTTCGATGCCTGGCGCTGGCATGACTACTGGGTGCCGCTGGACGTGGTCATCGAGTTCAAGCGCGAGGTCTATCAGCAGGCGCTGCAGGAATTGTCGCGCTTCCTGAATCGCGCCGGCCATGCCGTGCGACGCGGCGAGCCACCCGGCCGTCCCCTGCCTCCCCACAAGAAAACCGGCCCGGCCACGCAGGCCCAGCCCCTCAACGGCGCCTCCACGCCCGAATCCAAGTGAGCCCCATGCCCTCTTCCCTGCAGAACGCACCACAACGCCCTCCGATCACCCTGCGTGGCCTGCGCCAGGCGGTACTGGCCTGCTCGCTGCTGGCCGTCTGCGCCGGCGCCCTGGCGCAGGGCTTCGACGAGGAATTCGACGACGAGGAAAAGCCCTGGCAGGAGATCGCCGTACAGCTGCCGCCCACACCGCAACAGCAGAACCTGGCCGAGTTCTACCTCAGCCCGAACGCCACCATGAAGGCGTACGTGGACCTCAACTCGGTCTCCATCGGCACTGACAAGGTGGTGCGCTACACGGTGCTGACCAAGACCGAAGGCGGTGCCGTGAACGTGATGTACGAAGGCATGCGCTGCGAAACCTGGGAGAAGAAGACCTATGCCTTCGGCCACCCCGACGGCAAATGGTCGCGCTCGCGTCGCGACAAATGGCAGCCGATCCGTGATATCGGTGCCAATCGTATCGATGGCGCCCTGTTCCGGGATTATTTCTGCGACGGCAAGATGATCGCCGACAACGAAAACCTCAAGAGCATCGTCAATCGCCTCAAGACCCAGACCCGCATTGACCCGGTGCGTCGCTGATCGCGACGGCACAAGCAGCAGCAACAAAGAAAAAACGCGGCCAGGCCGTAATGCCGTTCAGTTAAGATCTTTTTTGATCACGCGAACGGTATATCGCTGAGGTGGGGCTTTCACGGTCCGGTCGAATTGTCGACCGGACCGTTCTTCATTGAGCAGAGTAACCAGTCTTTGTCG
>NZ_PKOI01000042.1:0-2601 GCF_002870055.1 Herbaspirillum sp. BH-1
AACAGGGTATGATCGCTCCCCGCTTGAACGCGCCGCTGCACCTGCCTGTCCCGGGCCGCGCCGGCGCCCCGCACCACCGCATCCCCAGGAGAAACCGATCCATGCTTCGCCGCAACCCATCCGGCCACCGGCCCCAAGTCCACGAATCCGCCTATGTCGACCACACCGCCATCCTGTGCGGCAAGGTGATCGTGCATGAGAATGTCTTCATCGGTCCCTACGCCGTGATCCGCGCCGACGAGGTCGATGCCCACGGCGACATGGAGCCCATCATCATCGGCGCCCATTCCAACATCCAGGATGGCGTGGTGATCCACTCCAAGTCGGGCGCCGCCGTCACCATCGGCGAGCGCACCTCCATCGCCCACCGCGCCATCGTGCATGGCCCCTGCACGGTGGGCGACGATGCCTTCATCGGCTTCAACAGCGTGCTCTTCAATTGCAGCATCGGCGCCGGCTGCGTGGTGCGCCACAACGCCGTGGTCGATGGCTGCGACCTGCCGCCGGGCTTCTACGTCCCCTCCACCGAACGCATCGGCCCCAAGACCGACCTCTCCACCATCCCCCGTGTGACGGTAGCGGCATCGGAATTCTCGGAAGACGTGGCGCGCACCAACAATGAACTGGTGCTGGGCTACAAGAAATTGCAGAACGAGTTCTGATTTCTACGCGCTCGGCGCGCTGGCTTCCTCGAAACCACGCGCCCAACAAAAAATCCGGCTTCTTGCGAAGACCGGATTTTTTATCGACTGCATGGATGAATCGGCTTCTGCCGATCAACTCCCGCGATAAGTCGAATAGGCCCAGGGCGACACCACCAGCGGCACATGATAGTTCTGCGTCGCATCGGCGATGCCAAAGGCAATCACCACCTCATCGACAAAGCGCGGTTGCGGCAGCTCCACGCCCTGGGCGGCGAAGTAATCGCCGGCCGCAAACACCAGTTCATACTTGCCGACCTTGAGTGCGTCGCCGGCCAGCAGCGGTTCGTCGCAGCGGCCATCGCTGTTGGTGACGGCCTGCTTGAGCAGGGTCTTGCTTCCTTCCGCCACCGCATACAGCGCCAGCTTCACGCCCGCGCCGGGCTTGCCCCTGGTGATATCCAGCACGTGCGTGCTCAGTTTGCCCATGTTGCCGTCCTTTCCCTGTCTGATTTGAATTGCGATGCCGGCCGATGATATACCGCCGGGCGGCGATGCCTATACGAGTGCGCTTATACCCGCCATCGATGCAGCGGACATAATGCCTTACCGCGCTGCCGCCGCCAAATCGGGGAAGACACCCGATGCAGGCCACAGCGCCGATCCACCCCGCCGCCATGCCAACGCTCCCAACAGGAGCGCCCTGCCAGGCCGGCCTGCCGGCCCATCCCTGCCGGTGCCGTACCTCACGACGACACTATCTCTATAAAAATTTTATCCACTTACTGGAGGAGACTTCATGCCCATCCCATTCCTGTCCCGGCGCACCTCACTGGCCAGCATCCTGGCACTGTCGGCGAGCGCCGCCCACGCCGCCGACTGGTCCGACAATGCCATCGGCTATCGCTACGGCACCCGCTTTGCCGAACCCTACAACAGCCAGGACATCAGCAAGAACATCCTCAACTTCACCCACAGCAGCGGCTACCGCTACGGCACCAACTTCCTCAATATCGACCTGCTGATGTCCGACCGCAAGGACGACAATGCCCAGGAAGCCTATCTCACCTACCGCCACACCCTGGACCTGGGCAAGATCAGCGGCCGCGATCTGGCTTTCGGCCCGGCACGCGGCGTCGGCCTGACCCTGGGCCTGGACTGGAATACCAAGAACGACAACAGCTACGCCTCCAAGAAGCGCATGTGGGTCATCGGCCCGACCCTGATGATGGATGTCCCGGGCTTCCTCAATGTGAGCCTGCTGGCCCTGTTCGAAAGCAACCAGCCCAAGGGCATCAGCAGCCGCTACAGCTATGACACGCACCCCATGCTGAACCTGGCCTGGGGCATCCCGCTGGGCAGTTCCGGCTGGGGCTTCGAAGGCTACCTGAACTACATCGCGGCCAAGGGCAGGAATGAATTCGGCGGTGCCACCGCCCCCGAGTTCAACATCGATACCCAACTGATGTATGACCTCGGCAGCCGCCTGGGCATGGGCAAGAACAGCCTGCGCCTGGGGCTGGAATACCAGTACTGGCGCAACAAGTTCGGCAACCCTTCCACTGTCCCCGGCTCGCTGGCCAAGACGCCGATGGTGCGCGTGGAATACCACTTCTGATCACCCTGCCGCGTCAGGATGTCCGTCGCGCTTTCAGACGAATCTGATTGAAGAAGATCGACGCCGGAAATCTGCTCTCGCCAATCAAGAACCGCCGCAAAAACTCCTGCAAAAAATCGAAATTTGCAGGAGTTCCTTTTCCCTCCCCGCTTCCTATACTCGCCCGTTCCGGCTTGCCATGACCCGTGAGGTCTTCCAGCCAGCGGCCGGACATCCCTGATATCTGATCGCCAGCCACACGTCGGCAAGCGCGCGGGAGCGGCGTCGATGCCTGCCCCGCCCGCCCCCCTCATCGCCAGCCAAGAGATTTCGCAACCCCTCTCCTGGAACCTGACATGAGCC
>NZ_PKOI01000043.1:0-2435 GCF_002870055.1 Herbaspirillum sp. BH-1
GCCCGCAGGCGCTGCCAGCGAGGGCGGACCGCCCATGCTGACGGTCTCCGCGCTGAACCAGGCGGTGGCACGCATGCTGGAGCGCAATTTCCCGCTGATCTGGGTCAAGGGCGAAATCTCCAACTTCACCCGCGCCGCCTCCGGCCATTGGTATTTCAATCTCAAGGATGACGGCGCCCAGGTCCGCGCGGTCATGTTCAAAGGCCGCGCCCAGTACGCCGGCTTCATGCCGCGCGAGGGCGACAAGGTCGAGGTACGCACCCTGGTCACGCTCTACGCGCCACGGGGTGACTACCAGTTGAACGTGGAAGCCATCCGCCGCTCCGGCGTGGGCGACCTCTACGCTGCCTTCGTGCAGCTGAAGGAAAGGCTGGAGCGCGAAGGCCTGTTCGCCCGCGAACGCAAGCGCCCCCTGCCGGGCTTTGCGCGCCGCATCGGCATCGTCACCAGCCCCCAGGCCGCCGCCCTGCGCGATGTGCTGGCCACGCTGCGCCGCCGGGCGCCGCACGTGGAGGTGGTGCTCTATCCCACGCCGGTGCAGGGCGAAGGCGCGGCCCAGCGCATCGCCACCGCCATCCAGACCGCCTCGGCCCGCGCCGAGTGCGACGTGCTGCTGGTCTGCCGGGGCGGAGGCAGCATCGAAGACCTGTGGTCCTTCAATGAAGAGGTGGTGGCCCGCGCCATCGTCGCCGCGCCCATGCCGGTCATTTCCGGCGTCGGCCACGAGACCGATTTCACCATTGCCGACTTCGCCGCCGACCTGCGCGCCCCTACGCCGACCGCCGCCGCCGAGCTGGCCGCCACCGCCCGTGAAGACTGGCTGGCCGAACTGCGCGGCCATGCGGGCGAGCTCACCCGCGCCCTGCGCCGCAGCCTCGCCGACCGCGCCCAGAACATGGACTGGCTGGCACGCCGCCTGGTCAACCCGGGCGCCACCATCGCCCATGAGCGGGTCAAGCTGGCGGCCCTGCAAACCCGCCTATCCCATGCCAACCGCGTGCCATTGACGCGCATGCGCCATCGCCTGCAGCAGGCCGCCACCCACCTGGCGCACCAGATGCCCGACACCACCCACGCCCGGCGTGACCTGGGCGAGCTGGCGCGCCGCCTGCAGGATGCCCAGGCGAGCCGCCAGGCCCAGCAAGGCCAGGCGCTGGCCAGCCTGAATGCGCAGCTGGAACTGCTGAACCCGCAACGCACGCTGGAACGCGGCTACGCCATCGTCAGTGACCGTCAGGGGCGGGTGCTACACGCACCGGCCGAGCTGGCCGCCCGCAGCGAGATCACCATCCGCCTGGCCCAGGGCAGCGCCGAGGTCGGCATTGCCAGCGTGCAGCCACGGCTGGATTGAAGGGAAAAGCGCTACGCTTGACAGCTGTGGCAGACTTTTTTCTCATCAGCTTATAACGCCGGCCGGGGACGGTTCCCGGCCCGTTCGGCCTCGCACGTCCGGCACACAGGTGAAGGATGAGCTGGAACGTCTTTCCACCACTGGCATCTACGGTTTTCCTTGCCTCGCGGACAGGCGCCACGCCAGCAAGAACCATTCGCATTACCCGGCCGGGACGTGAAAGAAGCCGACCGGCAGGGCATTTGATCGAGTGCAAAGAATTGTCTTCCGCTTTAGAATCTCAGGTTCGGAAAAGACCCCTTCGTAGCAAACCAACAAGACTGAAAGGATTCATCATGGCACATACCCTTCCGGCACTGCCTTACGATCTGGACGCGCTGGCGCCCACGATTTCCAAGGAAACCCTGGAATATCACTATGGCAAGCACCATCAGACCTATGTGACCAACCTGAACAACCTGATCCCGGGTACCGAATTCGAAAACCTGTCCCTGGAAGAAATCATCAAGAAGTCTTCCGGTGGCATCTTCAACAACGCCGCCCAGGTGTGGAACCACACCTTCTACTGGAACGGCCTGACCCCGAAGGGTCAAGGCGCTCCGAGCGGCGCGCTGGCTGACGCCATCAATGCCAAGTGGGGCGGCTTCGACGCCTTCAAGGCCGAGTTCACCAAGCAGGGCCTGGCCAACTTCGGTTCCGGCTGGACCTGGCTGGTCAAGAAGGCTGACGGCACCCTGGACATCGTCAACACCACCGGCGCCGGCACCCCGCTGACCACCGACAGCAAGCCGCTGCTGACGGTCGACGTGTGGGAACACGCCTACTACATCGACTACCGCAACGCACGCGCCAAGTATGTCGAGAACTACTGGGGCATCATCAACTGGGACTTCGTGGCCAAGAACTTCGCCTGATCCCGGCTACTGCCTTCCCGGCAAGAAAAAACCACGCGCGAGCTGAACTGCACCCCAAAAGTTGGACATAAATCCAACCTTTGGGGTGTTTTTCATGGCGAAGTACGATGTGAAGTTCAAGCAGGAAGTAGTGCAGAAATATCTGGCGGGAGGCAGTGCCAGAGGGCTTG
>NZ_PKOI01000044.1:0-2337 GCF_002870055.1 Herbaspirillum sp. BH-1
GGGAGGGGGAGAGCGGTGACGACAGACCGTCGTCACCGGAAGGCTAGGGCCTTAGTTTGCTTCATTCGAAATCAGTTCGAAGTGCACTATGCTGCCCGATTCAACACGATGCCGCGGCCTAGAACTTGAAGTTGCCCGTCAGCGCGAAGGCGCGTGGGGCGCCCGGCGTGTAACGGTAGCCGCTCTTGTTGATGGAGGCGGCGTAGTCCTTGTTGAACAGGTTGGTGACGTTGAACTGCAGGTCCACCGTCTTGTTGAACACGTAGCCGGCCATGGCGTCGGCCACCACATAGGCGTCGGTCCGGGTGGGCGTGCCGATCGCGCCGTCACGTCCGCGCCGCAGACCACCCGAATACCGCAGGCCGCCGCCCACCACAAAGCCCTGCGGCAGGCGCCAGCTGGCCCAGCTGGTGAAGGATTGCTGCGGCGTGTAGTTCAGGACGTTCTCGCCGCTGGCGGTGACGATCCTGCCGCTCTCGACGGTGCTGTTCATGCGGCTGTAGCCGGCGGTGAGCGAGAGCTTGGGCGTCAGTTCACCGCTCACGCCCAGTTCCACGCCCTGGTTGCGCTTCTTGCCGGTCTGGAAATAGACGCCGCTGGCTTCATCCTTCTCGACCTCGTTGCTGACTTCGGTGCGGAACAGGGCGGCCGTCAGCAGCAGTTTGCGGTCCAGGATTTCCCACTTGCTGCCGACTTCGGCGGTGCGGGTCTTCTGCGGTGCGTAGTCGGGGTTGGATGCGCTGTCCTTGCTGGCGCTGAGGTTGAAATTGGCACCGCCCGGGGGCTGCTGCGAAGTCGCCATCAGGGCGTAGAGGCTGCTGTTGCGGGTCGGCTTGAAGACGCCGGCCAGCTTCCAGTTCAACAGGTTGCCGGAGGTCCTGAGTTCGGTCGGACCATTCTGGTTGAGGTTGAAGAAGCGGGTGCGATAGTGGTCTTCGCGCAGGCCGACGGTGATGGAGAAGCGTTCATCGAACTTGATGGTATCCAGAAGATACAGCGAGGCAGTGTCGGTCTCGCCCTTGTTGCGGCCGCTGACGTTGATCCTGAGCTTGCTGTCGTCGAAACGCGGATCGGGCGCATACAGGTTGGCATCCGGTCGCGGGCCACCGCTGGCGGTGAAGGAAAGCGCATCCTGGCGTTCGCTGCTCAGTTCCAGTCCACCCACCAGGGTGTGCTGCAGGGGACCGGTAGCGAGCTCGGTACTCACATGGGTCTGGTTGCTGAGGATGTGGTTGGCCTGATCGCGCCGGTTGATCAGCTGGCGGCCCAGCAGCCAGGTGGAGCGGTCGTTGATCGAAGGTGTCTTCAGACCGGTATCGAAGCGGCTGCTCTTCGCGCCCGTGGCGAGGAAGGAGCTGAGGCGATAGTCCTGGTCGGTGCGGGCGTAGCGGGTGCTGTTCTGCAGCTTCAGTTGCGGTGAGAAGTCGTGCTCCACGCGCAGGGTGTACATGTCGGCATTGACGCGGTCATAGTCGTCGACATGACCGTAGAAGTTATGCGGATTGACCCTGGGTGCCTGGCTCAGGAAGGGGCGTGCGGGGTCGGGCGAGCTGTAGCCGGGCAGACCGATGGTGGAGACACCGCCATCGGGGCGGTTGTTCTGTTGCATGTGGAGGTAGTTCAGGAAGATACGGGTCGGGCCGTTCAGGCCCCAGGCCAGCGAAGGCGCGATGCCGTCGCGGCTGCTGTGGACTTCATGGCGGCCCGGTACGCCGCTGTTCTGCTTCATCACATTCAGGCGCAGCGCCAGGCCGCGATCGGTGTCCAGCACCCGGTTCCAGTCCACCGTGGCGCGCTTCTGGTTCCAGCTGCCGTAGGTGGCCGAGGCGTTTAGCGCATCGGCCAGTTCGGGCTGCTTGGTGACCAGGTTGATGGAGCCGGTCGGCGAGCCGCGTCCGTTGTCGGTGCCGGCCGGGCCTTTCAATACTTCCACCTGCTGCAGGTTGAAGACATCGCGCGAGATGGCGCCCAGGTCGCGCACGTTGTCCACGAAGATGGCGCCGGAGGCGTCGAAGCCGCGCATGTAGACCGTGGCGCCGGTGCTGGTGCTGCCGTTCTCGCCGAGGAAGAAGGTGCCCACGCCGGGCGTGTTGCGCAGGGCCTCGGTGAGTGAGGTCGCGCCCTGCTGCTCCATCAGCGGGCGTTTGATGATCTGCAGGGTTTGCGGAGTATCGACCAGCGGCTGGGTGTATTTGGGGGAGGCCGAGCGCTCGGCCTTGTAGGGCGATTCCCGCGCGGCATCGACCTGCAGGCCCGGCAACTGGGCGCCGCCGGTCTGGGCATGGGCGGCCACGGCGGGTAGCAGCAGGGCACTGGCGAGGGCGGTGCGCAGGCGGG
>NZ_PKOI01000045.1:0-1420 GCF_002870055.1 Herbaspirillum sp. BH-1
GTAATGCCGTTCAGTTAAGATCTTTTTTGATCACGCGAACGGTATATCGCTGAGGTGGGGCTTTCACGGTCCGGTCGAATTGTCGACCGGACCGTTCTTCATTGAGCAGAGTAACCAGTCTTTGTCGGAGTCTTTGCAAGAGCGTTGGCAGCTTGCCCTGCGCCCGCGTGATGGCGAGCCAGTGTAATTCGTACTGGATCAAATGAAATGCTCGGATAAAGCTGATCTCGGTCGGTTCACATTTAACGCTGAGTGCAGCCTTGGCGATTTCAAGTCTGACCAAGTTATACGCAGTAAGCGCACCCCATATTTCCTGATAGACACCATCAACGGTCTTGCTGCGCAGTGTTAGCGCCATTCCCAGCATGCCTTGCTTGAGTTCTCGATAGCTGGTTTCTACCTGCCAGCGACGCGTATAACAAGCAGCAATATCGGCGGCCTTGTAGCGTTTGCCATCGAGTAAGGACGTCAACAATAGGTGTTTCCGAGCGCTCTGATCAATGACGGTGACTAGCCTTGCTTGCCACATTTCGGGCAATGCAGGACATTTTTTTCGCGCCTGGGGGGATACGCGCATGGCCACCACACTGTCTTCTTGCGTACCACCGATCACCTCCCATTTTGTGTTTGCCTTGGCAGGAATGATGAAGTGCCGATTGCTACCGGCGCCGGTGAGTCCGTGAAGAATCTCCGCCGACAAAAACCCCTTATCAAGAACGGTCAGGGAATCATCTGGAATCGACGTCAGTAGCTGCTTGGCATACTGCATTTCATTGATGCCATAAGGACCAAACAAGGCGTCACGGATTAAATGCGTTGGCACCGATGTGAGTGTTACCCCGCGCACCTGAGGGTAGCTTGATAGGCGGCCACTAGGATAAATCTGAGCCCCAAAATGAGATCGGAGTTCGGGTGTATCGTGCACCCTCAAGGTCGTGCCATCCAGTGCAAACTGGCTCAGCCCCTTGAATAAATACTGCTTGCGATCCTGCTCAAACCACGCCCGGGCTGAGAGCTCAAAAAGCGTCTTTAAAGGTGCTGAACCCAGACGCTGGCGGGCTTGCGCGACCGCGCTCTTGCTAACAAACGGTACTTGGGTATCGGGTAGTGCCAGGTCAAGCTCATCAACGACCTCGCTGATCGATTGATGGCGATAAAGAGCCAGTGCAACCACAAGCCATACAACTTGCTCTGCTGGCAATCGCCGCTGGCGAATACTCGCCCGGCCCGTATAGGCAACCGCCTGCTCTATCCACTCATAAGGCAGATTCTGTCCTAGGCGGTCCCAATCGGGCGCTTCCTGTGCTTCAACCAGAAAATGGATCGCGTCATCAAACATGGCGACGCAGGTTAACAGCCTTGCCCAACGTTTACAACCACCAAAAGAAAATGCCGTTCAGTCTTAACTGAACGGCATTAC
>NZ_PKOI01000046.1:0-756 GCF_002870055.1 Herbaspirillum sp. BH-1
ATGGCGAAGTACGATGTGAAGTTCAAGCAGGAAGTAGTGCAGAAATATCTGGCGGGAGGCAGTGCCAGAGGGCTTGCCAAGGAATATAGGCTGGACCACAGCGTAGTTCGGCGGTGGGTCCGGAGCTACCGACATCATGGCGTAGCGGGACTGAACAAGAAGTACGAGCACTACAGTGCCGAGTTCAAGCTATCGGTATTGAAGCGGATGAAGCAGGATCAGCTATCGCAGCGGGAAGTGGAGGCGATGTACGGACTTCGCGGCTGCGGGACAGTCAGTCGATGGGAGCGCCTGTATCATGAGCACGGCCTGGCTGGATTGCAGCCCAGGCCGAAAGGACGCTCGATGATGATGAAGCCCAAGATACCCCCAAAGCCCACCAAGAAAGACGACACGCGCCCGCGTGAAGAATTGCTCGATGAAATCGAGTACCTGCGTGCGGAGGTTGATTACCTAAAAAAGCGTCGGGCCTTGATTCAGGCAGAGCAAGCGGCTGCGCAAAAGCAGCGCGACTCGTCCAGGAATTGAGGCCACACCACAAGTTGCCTGTTCTGCTGAAGGTTGCCGGATTGGCACGCAGCACCTTCTACTACCAGGTCAAGGCGCAGGAAGCTGGCGACAAGTACGCGGCCGTGAAATCGCGCATCCGCAAGATCTATGATCGGCATAAAGGCAGGTATGGCTACCGCCGTGTTACGGACACGCTCAAGCAGGCCGGCCAACTGATCAATCACAAGACGGTGCAGCGCCTGATGA
>NZ_PKOI01000047.1:0-699 GCF_002870055.1 Herbaspirillum sp. BH-1
AGTGAAGCAGCAAGTGGGAAAAATAGAGTCGCTTCGCTCCCACTATTTTTCTGATCCACTTGCCGCTTCACTCCGGCGGCTGGCTCCCAAGGGGGAAAGCGTGTCCGGCTCGCCTTCGGCCTCGCGGGGGGCTCGCCTTCGGCTTCGTGGTGCTCTTGCTTGCTTCGTTTTTGCCTTTGCTTTCCTTTTCTTTGCTTTGCTTCTTTGTCGCTTCTTTGTTTGCTATTTTTGCTTGCGCTTGTGCGCCATCAGTCCCATCAGTCTGTTGTCGCGCCAGCGGGCGCGTTCGCCTAGCTGATCTGCGGGTAGGTCGCCGCGTCGCTCTGCTTCAATGCGCTCCAGGGTCTCGCTGTTCCATTCATTGGGGGCTTGTGTCTTCGCTACGTCGCGGTAGGTGTGGCCGTAGCGGCGGGCATAGTCCAGTACGCCTTCGGGGGCGTTCAGGTCGATGGTTTCGAATGGGCCCATGAAGGACCAGCGCAGGCCGAGGCCGTCCTTCAAGACCTTGTCGAGATCGGCAGCAGTGGCGTAGCCGTTCTCGTATAGGTTGAGGGCTTCGTTCAGTACCGCGCCCTGGATGCGGTTGAGCAGGAAGCCGGTGATTTCCTTGTTCAGGACCACCGGGGATTGGCCGGCGCGGGTGTAGATGTCGCGGGCGCGTTCGACCGTGGCGGCGGAGGTCCAGGGGGCCGGGGCGAG
>NZ_PKOI01000048.1:0-563 GCF_002870055.1 Herbaspirillum sp. BH-1
GAATTCCAGCTGGGCATGGAACTGCACGCCAAATACACCTTCTTCGCCGAAGGTGCGCGCGGCCACCTGGGCAAGCAGTTGATCGCGAAATACAAGCTGGATGCCGGCCGCGATCCGCAGACCTATGCCATCGGCATCAAGGAACTGTGGGAAGTGAAGCCGGAAGTGCACCAGCCCGGCCTGGTGGTCCACACCGCCGGCTGGCCGCTCTCCAATGACACCTACGGAGGTTCCTTCCTCTATCACCTGGACAACAACCAGGTGGCCGTGGGCTACGTGGTCGGTCTGGCCTACCAGAATCCCTACCTGTCGCCGTTCGAGGAATTCCAGCGCTACAAGACCCATCCGGAAATCCGCAAGTTCTTCGAAGGCGGCAAACGCCTCTCCTACGGCGCCCGCGCGATCACCGCCGGCGGCGTGCAATCCTTGCCCAAGCTGGTGTTCCCCGGTGGTGCGCTGCTGGGTTGCGATGCCGGCTTCCTCAATGCCTCGCGCATCAAGGGCAGCCATGCGGCGATCAAGAGCGGCATGCTGGCAGCGGATGCGGCATTCAATGCCCTGGG
>NZ_PKOI01000049.1:0-444 GCF_002870055.1 Herbaspirillum sp. BH-1
ATTTTAAGCATCATTTACGTGGCGTTTTGGCTCAATCTTGCCATTTTATTTTCCGTCCGCTTCCGGCAGGCGGCAACCTCCGCCCTGTCAGGAATTGCGGTTTGGTTGTTTTTCAGCGTGTTTTATCGCATGCTGATTAAGCTGATTGCCAACGCCACTGCGCCTGCTCAGGAAGCCGTAAAAAGTGTTAACGCGCTCATGAACCACCAATCGTTGGTTTTCTTTTTAACACGTTTGTCACCGAGCCAGCTTTTCAGTGACGGAACGGTTTCTCTGTTATCGCCATCTGTCCGCTCGTTTGGTCCGCTTTCGATGAAGCAAGTGGTTGGCTCCATACCCGGCAGCCCGCTGCCGCTTGGCCAAAGCCTGCTCGTCGCCTGGCCGCAGGTAACCGGATTAATCGCCGCCACAGTCGTTTGTTTCGGAATTTCCTATATGTTGTTT